>NZ_LMQJ01000063.1:0-1377 GCF_001424605.1 Bradyrhizobium sp. Leaf396 | reverse complement strand
GCGATCGACTTCGCCGAGTCGATCAGCTTCTGCAGCGAGGTGATGCCGGTGTTGGCGGCCTGCAGCACCTGCACGCCGTTGGCGATGCCATCGAGCAGATTGTTGATGTCGCTGGCGCGGTTGTCGAGCGACTGTGCGGTGAAGAAGTTGGTGGGATTGTCCAGGGCCGAGTTGACGCTCTTGCCGGTCGACAGACGGCTCTGGGTGGTGGCGAGAAGATCAGCAGTGGACTGGAGAGAGAGCAGGTTCTGACGAACCGAGGACGAGAGAACGATACCGGACATACTCTGTTACCCTTCTGGTACGCAACGCAACAAACTTCGATTAGGATTAATCGATGTGCGGAACGGTGAACGTTTGGGGCTAACAAAGCATGAAGCGTGTCGCGGCACTCTTACGCGGATTCACCATATGGGCAGTCGAAGCCGAAACGAGCTTGCGCGTATCGCCATGATAGGATGACGTTTTTCCGGGCGACGGCGAGGCGTTTGCCACTTGTCAACCATAACTCAGAGTGAGCAATTGGCTGTATTCAATTGCATCAGCTTCACCTCATGGCATCGCCATCGAAAGCTTGCATGAAAGAAAAGCGGCGGGGCCGAAGCCCCGCCGCGATGTCTTGGCTAGCGATGTTGTCCGCTTGTTAGCGGAGCAGCTGCAGCACGCTCTGCTGCGACTGGTTGGCCAGCGACAGCGCGGAGACCGCGATCGACTGGCGGGTCGACAGCGCCTGGCTATTGGCCGCCTCGACGTTTGTGTCGGCCAGGGTCAGGTTGGACGAACCGGTCTGGAGCACGTTGATCAGGCTCTTGTTGAAGTCCTGACGGACCTGCACCACCGAGAGGTTCGAGCCGAGGCTCGAGGCCTGCGAGCGCAGCGTGCTCGAGGCGGCGTTGAGGTTGGTCAGCACCTTGTTGGTGGCAGCGTTGTCGATGAAGTCGACACCGCTGGTCAGCGCAGCGAGGCCCAGACCCTTGGAGTTGTAGGTCACGCCGACCTTGTTGGTGGCAGCGTTGTCGATGAAGTCGACACCGCTGGTCAGCGCAGCGAGGCCCAGACCCTTGGAGTTGTAGGTCACGCCGGTGATGCTGAGGTTCGACTTGCCGGTCTCGTCGAACACCAGCTTGAGCTGGTCGCCGTTCAAGAGATTGACGCCGTTGAACGAGGAGTCCTGCGCGGTCGTGTCGATCTGGTTCAGGATGTTGTTGAACTGAGAGACCAGGTTCGCACGGGACGTCTGCGCAACGGTGTCCTGGACGGGGCTGGAAGCCGTCGAGAACGTCAGCGCGGTGGTCAGCGTACCGCCGATCGAGCCGCCCGCAGTGCTCGAACCGATGGTCAGTAGTACATGCGCAACTCCTTTTTCTTGGCGCTAGG
>NZ_LMQJ01000062.1:0-1105 GCF_001424605.1 Bradyrhizobium sp. Leaf396 | reverse complement strand
TGCCCAGCAGCCTCGGACCGAGGAGATGGCGGCATGATCACCACCATCCCCAACAGGGTAAAATTTCAAAAAAGGGCTGGACTGTCAGGATATGTCGCGGAACTCGGGAGCTGTTTCCTCTGCGCGGATCTCGGGATCTCTCCCGAACTCGAACCGCGACCTGATCATGCAAGCTACCTCGCATCGTGGTTGGAAGTTTTGTCGAGTGAGAAGCGCTTTATCTTCTCGGCTGCTGCGCATGCGCAACGCGCCGTCGCCTATCTGCACGACCAGCAGCCGAAGGCCGCTGAGGTCGAAGAGGCAGCATGATACATGATGAGCGCATAACGTGATTGGGGCCGGCGCTTGCCGGCCCTTAGCTATCCGGTGATTCAGCGCAGAGATCCGGCCTTGTTGGCTGCTCGAGGGCCGGAGTCCGTTCATTGCTCGTGCTGCGCCACCTGATTGTGGCCTTGCGTGCCGTCGTTCGAGGAGGACGTTCTGACTTTGCACAGGTCTTCGCTGTGCCGAGCAAATCTCGCTCGCGGCCTCCCGATTCACTTTCGGGCCGCGTGGCTCTCTTGAAGGCAGAGTAGCACGCCTTCCCTCTCATTTCGGGCATCGACCCGTAAGCCTGAGTAGTTGAAAGATGTGTGCCGCGAGCGGTGATCGGGTTGTTTCGTCGGTCAAGGTTTCGATGGTCGCCATTGTCGTTTTCCTCGGCCGTTTCTTCTGGCACACCCACGTCGTCCTCGATTGGCATGTCTGACCGAAGGGCGCCGTCGCTTGAGCGCCGCCTCGCTCTTATCCCCGCAACAGCCGGTTACAACTTTCTTCCCCTGGCCGCTGCGCGCCATTCCTCGCGCAAGCCAAGAAAGTCGTGCCCTGGCTGCCCTCTACTGCGTGCCGGCCCCTTCGGGGTGCGGGTCGATCGCCTCCGGTCTGTCGCCAGCCATCGAGGCCGCGATGGGCGGCCCGGAAAACTGAATGGACACGACAATGGCGACCATCGGCACCTTCACCTCGACCGGCAACGGCTTAGGTTACGCGCGAGAAGGTGTCCTTTAGCGCGCTGACTGTTGCGAGTTTTGCACGCAGACGTCCGGGTCAAGCGTTCCCGCAGCGA
>NZ_LMQJ01000061.1:0-2117 GCF_001424605.1 Bradyrhizobium sp. Leaf396 | reverse complement strand
GCTCGATCGGCGGTACGCTGACCACCGCGCTGACGTTCTCGACGGCTTCCAGCCCCGTCCAGGACACCGTTGCGCAGACGTCCCGTGCGAACCTGGTCAACCAGTACAACAACATTCTGCAGCAGATCGACTCGACTGCGCAGGACTCCTCGTTCAACGGCGTCAATCTCTTGAACGGCGACCAGCTCAAGCTGGTGTTCGACGAGACTGCAAAGTCGAGCCTCAGCATCACCGGCGTGACCTACAACTCCAAGGGTCTGGGCCTCGCTGCGCTGACCAGCGGTGTCGACTTCATCGACAACGCTGCCACCAACAAGGNACCTCAGCATCACCGGCGTGACCTACAACTCCAAGGGTCTGGGCCTCGCTGCGCTGACCAGCGGTGTCGACTTCATCGACAACGCTGCCACCAACAAGGTGCTGACCAACCTGAACACCGCGTCGAGCACGCTGCGTTCGGAAGCTTCGGCTCTGGGTTCGAACCTCACGATCGTGCAGGTGCGTCAGGACTTCAACAAGAACCTGATCAACGTGCTCCAGACCGGCTCGTCCAACCTGACCCTGGCCGACACCAACGTCGAGGCGGCCAATAGCCAGGCGCTGTCGACCCGCCAGTCGATCGCGGTCTCCGCGCTGTCGCTGGCCAACCAGTCGCAGCAGAGCGTGCTGCAGCTGCTCCGCTAACAAGCGGACAACATCGCTAGCCAAGACATCNTCGATCGCGGTCTCCGCGCTGTCGCTGGCCAACCAGTCGCAGCAGAGCGTGCTGCAGCTGCTCCGCTAACAAGCGGACAACATCGCTAGCCAAGACATCGCGGCGGGGCTTCGGCCCCGCCGCTTTTCTTTTAAGGCGAGGACGCCGACGACGCTTCAGAAAAGTAACCAGCGGTTATGGTTAATGGAGCGTAAGCGCGCAGAAATGCCAATGATTTCAGTCCGATTGGCGGTCTCGTTTGGACTGTCGAACGGTTTATGGTGAACCAGCGCTTAGACGAGCGCGCATCACTTCACCCTTTGTTAGCCATGTCACGGCACGCTGGTCCTGTCACTCGATCCGAAGCGATCGAACGAAGACGCGTAAACCAGAAGGGTAAGAGTTATGTCCGGTATTGTTCTCTCTGCGTCGGTTCGCCAGAACCTGCTCTCTCTCCAGTCCACCGCCGACCTCCTCGCCACCACGCAGAACCGTCTGTCGACCGGCAAGAGCGTCAACTCGGCCCTGGACAATCCCACCAACTTCTTCACCGCACAGTCGCTCGACAACCGTGCCAGCGACATCAACAATCTGCTCGATGGCATCGCCAACGGCGTGCAGGTGCTGCAGGCCGCCAACACCGGCCTGACCTCGCTGCAGAAGCTGATCGACAGCGCGAAGTCGATCGCCAACCAGGCGCTGCAGACCACGGTCGGCTATTCCACCAAGTCGAACGTCTCCACCACCATCTCGGGTGCGACGGCGGCCGACCTGCGCGGCACGACCTCCTATGCCAGCGCGACCGCGAGCAGCAACGTGCTCTACAACGGCACCGCCGGCGGTACGACGGCCGCGAGCGGCACCACGACGCTCGGCGCCAGCGGCACCACGACGCTCGGCGCCAGCATCGGCACCCTGACCGGTGCGGCGGCGACGGCCGGCGATGGCACCACCGCGCTGACCGGTGCGATCACCCTGATCGCGAACGGTGCGGCGACGGCGACCGGCCTGGTCGGCAACGCCCAGCCCGCTGACGGCGACACGCTGACCGTCAACGGCAAGACCATCACCTTCCGCGCGGGTTCTGCCCCGGCGAGCACCGCGGTTCCGACCGGCTCGGGCGTCAGCGGCAACCTCGTCACCGACGGCAGCGGCAACACCACCGTCTATCTCGGCACCACGGCTGCGCCGACTGCGACCGTCAGCGACCTGCTGACCGCGGTCGACCTTGCCAGCGGCGTCAAGACGGCTGCCATCAGCGCCGGTGCTGCGACGATCGCGACCAGCGCCAGCCAGACTGCCTCGAGCGTCGCTGCGGGCGCCGTCACGCTGAGGAGCTCGACGGGTGCGGATCTGTCCGTGACCGGACGCGCCGACCTGCTCAAGGAAGGCGACTTCAGGCAAGCAATCACCTTCCGGCGGG
>NZ_LMQJ01000060.1:0-1412 GCF_001424605.1 Bradyrhizobium sp. Leaf396 | reverse complement strand
CTCGGAAGAGGTGCTCAATTCGGCCAAGACCCTGTCGAGCGAGAGCACCCGCCTGCGCGCCGAGCTCGACCGCTTCATGGCGACGATCAGGGCCGCGTAAGCTCGCGGCCTCCTCCCCGGCCTCCGCCCTCTCGCCTCCAGCGGAGATGGGGCAGCAATCGATTTGTAACGGCGCGATAAGGCGCGCCTTAACGATTGTCCGCATCACCTAACCGGTAGTTGAGGCGCCACAAATTTACCACAGCTTATCCTTTGCCCGATAACGTGCAGAGGAGCCGGGAAGCGGGCTGCTTCCGGGCTGCGCCTGGTTTTCCGCGAATGGAATGGGGTGGGGGAATGTCGGTGAAGTCCACGTCGAGCAAATCGAAGCTGCCAACGCTGCGTTTTCGCGCAAAAATCATCCTCGGGTTCGTGGCGGTGCTCGCCATCCTCGCCGTCAGCATGGCGTTTGCCTATTTCGGCTTCGAGCGAATCGCAGGCGCCGTGGCGTCCTACCGCATCAGCGTAGCGGAAGCCGATCTGGCGCGGACGGTCGATCGTGAGCTGATCGCTTATCAAGGGCTGGCACGGGCCTATACCCTGACCGGCGCGGCGGATGACGAGACCGCAGCCAAGGCCGCTGAAGGCAATCTGAAGAGCGCGATCGCCAAGTCGATGGCCGCCACGACCGGCGCCGCCCGACGCGAGCAGGTCGGCAAGCTCGAGACCGAATTCCAGAGCTTCACGAAAGTCTTCAGCGAGATCATCAAGCTGACGCGCGAGAACAACAAGATCGCGACCGACGAGCTCAACAGTGTCGGCAACAAGATCCGCTTCAAATTCGACGATCTCGCCGATACCGCAGCACTGGCGGGCCTAAACTCGGTCCAGAGCACGGCCAAGGACGTGACCTCGCAATATCTGGCAGTCTCAACTTCGGTCAGCGCCTTCGTGGCCAAGCCGGAGCCGAAGACGGCCGACGGCGTGATCGCCCGCATCAAGTTCCTGGAAACGCTGCTGGTTTCCATCTACGCGAATGACCAGAAGATCACGGACCGCGTCAAGGAGATCGGCGATCTCTTGAAACAGTACCGGGCCTCGTTCGCAAAGCTGACCGAAAATGTGAAAGTCATCGTCAAGCTGAACGGCGAGATGACCAAGACCGCGGCGACGATCCTCAAGCTCTCGGCCGATCTGCGTTCGGATCTGACTGCCGACCAGCAACGCATCGAGACGAGCGCCAATAGCACCATCCTTGAAACCCAGCAGCTGATGCTGATGATGGCGTTGGGCGGGCTGGCCGTGGGCATCGTGCTGGCCTTGTGGCTCGGCAACGGCATCTCGCGTCCGATGATCGCGATGTGCAAGGCGATGCGCGAGCTCGCCGCCGGCAATTTCGACGTCGTGCTGCCCGGCCTCGGCCGCAAGGACGA
>NZ_LMQJ01000059.1:0-1578 GCF_001424605.1 Bradyrhizobium sp. Leaf396 | reverse complement strand
CGCGTTGCGCACTGCTGCCGTGAGCTCGCTACGCCTGTCGCCTCAGCACTGCGACATGATTGCGGTCGCGCGGACATTTCGCGACGTTGTGGAGGGCCAGGACGACGCGGAAAGGGGAACCCGGCGCTTGGCCGAAGTCTATCCGAACGTTCCGTTCTCCAATGGTTTCCTCCACGGCGCGGCTGGCGTTTCGCATCAGCCGCACTCAGGATCAGAAGCGCGCTTTGTCACCGGGACGTGACCTGAAACCTGCACAAAGTTTGCTCTCGAACAATGAGGCGGGTGCTCCGCCGCCCCTATCCTGATGTGTAAGAACTCCACGGGAAGGACCGCCGATGTGGCCGTACCATGGTGAGGCCTTCCGGGCTCGGGAGGACGTCAGATGATAATGGGCGGCAACGTCTCGACATAGACCGTGAGCTACTTCGCGGTCGCGACCTGTTTGCGGCCGAGGCGCTGATGTCGCTGGTTTTGAGTTTTCCGGCCGTCGATATCGCCGCGTCTGATACGCTCGTCCTCGTCCATATCATCGCCATCGGCTGGCTCAGCAAGTGCGTCTGTGGCGCCCTCACGCAATTCGTGCCGGTGCTGGTCGGCAAACCCTGGTCTGAGCCCCGCAAACTCCTCCAAGAATGGGTAGAGTCCGTCACCTCTGAGGAGACGGACCATGAAGCCAAGTCGGTTCACGGAAGAGCAGATCATCGGGATTTTGCGGGAGCAGGAGGCGGGTGTGGCAACGGCTGATGTCTGCCGCAAACACGGGATCTCGAGCGCAACATTCTACAAATGGAAGGCCAAGTACGGTGGCCTGGAGGTATCCGATGCCAAGCGGCTGAAGGCATTGGAGGACGAGAACGCCAAGCTGAAGAAGCTCCTGGCCGAGGCAATGCTCGACAACGCCATGCTCAAGGACGTTGCGTCAAAAAAATGGTGACGCCCGCCGCGAGGCGAGAGGCCGTCGCTCATCTGCGGACCACCTTCGAGGTGAGCGAACGGCGGGCGTGCAAAGCCCTGGGGGCAGATCGCGCATCGGTGCGCTATCGCAGCGGGCGAGCCGATGATGCGGCCGTGCGCGCCCGCCTGCGCGAACTGGCCGCCATCCGCCGCCGGTTCGGCTACCGTCGTCTGCTGGTGCTGATGCGCCGCGAGGGGCTGGTCATGAACCACAAGAAGTTTCGACGTCTGTATCGCGAGGAACGGCTGCAAGTCCGCCGGCGTGGCGGCCGCAAACGGGCGCTCGGCACCAGGGCGCCAATGGCGATCCCGCAAGGCGCCAACCAGCGCTGGAGTCTCGAATTTCTGTCGGATGCGTTCGCCGATGGCCGACGGTTCCGGATTCTGGCTGTGGTCGACGACTTCACTCGCGAATGCCTGGCGCTCGTCGCCGATACTTCGCTGCCGGGCCTGCGGGCCACACGCGAGCTCGATGTCATCATTGCCTGGCGCGGCCGGCCGGCGATGTGCCTGTCCGACAACGGCACTGAGCTGACCGGAATGGCCATGCTGCGCTTCAGCCAAGAGAGGCAGATCGAGTGGCACTACATCGCGCCCGGCAAACCGACCCAGAATGCCTTCATC
>NZ_LMQJ01000058.1:0-1994 GCF_001424605.1 Bradyrhizobium sp. Leaf396 | reverse complement strand
CCGGCGATGGTGTTGATCAACTCGACGACGTCGCCGATGCGAGCGGCGGCCTTGGACAGCTCGCTGACGCGGTCGGTGGTGGCGCGGGCCTGGCCGACGGCGTCGCCGGCCATCCGCGCCGATTCCTGAACCTGACGACTGATCTCGCCGACCGAGGACGCCATCTCTTCCGTCGCCGAAGCCACCGACTGCACGTTGCCAGACGCCTGGTCCGATGCGGCGGCGACGACGGAGGCGAGCTGTTGCGCCCGCTCGGCGGTTGAACTCAACGATGTGGCCGAGCTTTCCAGCGCACCGGACGCGGCGGATACCGTCTCGACAATGCCGCCCACGGATGCTTCGAAACTGTCGGCCAACTCGCTCATCGTACGCTTGCGCTCGCGGTCGGCCGTCGCCTGATCCTGGGCGCGCTGTTCGATGCTGCTCTTCAGGTCACCTTGCATTGAGTTCAGCGACGTTGCGAGCCTGCCGACCTCGTCGGCCTGATCGACCTCGAGCTGCTGATTGAAGTCCCCCTTGGCGATACCATCGGCGAAATTGGCGCAATCCTGGATCGGCCGCGCGATCTTGCGTGCGGCGAACGAGATGAGGAAGATCGCCGCCAACACGATGATGAGTCCGACACTGAGCTGCCAGAACGTGCTGGATGTCGCACGGGCGCTAAGAGAGGCATCCAGTTGTCGCGCCGAGGCCAGCACCACCTCGCGCGGGATCGAGATCACGACCGACCACGCATTTTCGGTAAGCCCGAAACGCATGGGCGCGTAGATGTCGATATTGTCGAACTTGGGATCGTCCTGCACCGTACTCTTGCCCGCCTTGACGATGGCGAGGCTTTGGTTCCAATGCGGATCGGCCGCCGCGGCATTCTTTCCGATCAGGTCCTGGTTGGCGCTAAAGGCCACAATCAGGCCGGTGTCGTTGAGGATCGCGACCTTGCCCTTGCCCTCGAACAACGAGTCGTTGAGCTTGACGGCGAGCTTCTGCACGAAGTCGAGGTTGTAGTCGGCGCCGGCAACACCGCGGAATTTGCCGCCGACCATGATTGGAACCGACATGGTCGCCAGGAAAACCGACTTTCCCTGGACGATGTAAGGCAGCGGGCCCAGGATGTTCTCCTTACCCGTCGTGTTAGGATTGATGTACCAGGCCCCTTTTACGAGGCCGTTGGCGTGCCGCTCGCTGCTGTCATATTCGACGAGTGGCTGAACCGCGATGTCGCCGCTGGCGTTCCGTGTCCAATAGGGCAAGAAGCGGCCGGTGTTGTCCGATCCCATCTCCTTGCGTCCCTTGAACCCGGCATCATCGCCATCGAGCGCGCCGGGCTCCCAAGCCGAGTAGGTGCCGTTGAAGGCAGGGTTGCGCTCAAGCACGTGGCGCAGCAGCGCGTTGAACTGGACACGCCGGGACGCAATGGGGGTACCGGTCTTCTCGTCTGCCAGCGTCTCGAAGGCATGCGCCATAGTGCGCGCCGCGTCAAATCCGACCTCCAACTCTGCCTTAATAGCGTTTGATTCGTTGGAGGCTCGATTCATCAGGCTCTCCTTGGTCTGCTGGCTGACCAGCTGCATGACCTCGCGGGTCACGTACTGGTTCATGCTCTGGGTGGAGAAGAGACCGTAACCAATCAGGACGATACAGGTGACCACGAGACAAAGGCCGGCGATCAGAGCGATTTTCAGTTGGATGGAGCGAATGGCGGCAAAAGAAAATAGCTTCACGATGGAGTCTCCGAAACACTGCGGAGAAAGCTAAAGTTTCCTGAGTTCGAAACTCGTAAAGAACCGGAGCCGTACTACCCACGTGAAAAATATGTCAGTGCGGTCAGCACTTGCCTCAAACGAAAAGGGCGGCGCCGACAGCGCCGCCCTTGGAAATCAAGCGAGCGCGAACTACGCCGCGCGGACGTTGGCGAGGAACTTGCTGACCTCGTTCTTCAACCGTCCGGAATCATTCGACAGCATCTGCGCCGCCGACAGCACCTGCGAGGAGGC
>NZ_LMQJ01000057.1:0-2998 GCF_001424605.1 Bradyrhizobium sp. Leaf396 | reverse complement strand
GGATCGCGCCGACGCCGGGCTCGTAACTCCGGTCGGGCTACGCCCTCCCTGCGTCACGAGCCCGGCGAAGCTCTCTCATCCTGATTGACGCTCCACTGTCACCCTGATTGCCGCGCGGCATGTGGCTTCCGAGATTGTCGAGAATGACGATATCGCCCTCGCGCAGGGTCGGAAGGAGGACGTGCTTCACGTAAGCGCGGAAGCATTGGCCGTTGATCGGCCCATCGAAGATGCAGGGGGCAGTGAGCTGGTCGTGGCGGAGTGCGCCGAGGAATGTGAGGGTACGCCAATGCCCGTGCGGGGCGAAGCCGCGCAGGCGTGTCCCTTTGGGGCCCCAGCCCCGCAAGGGGGCCATGTTGGTCTTGATCCAGGTCTCATCGATGAAGACGAACCGGCCCGGATCAAATCCGGTCTGCCAGGACCGCCAACGCTGGCGCCTACGAAAGACGTCGGCGCGAGCCTGTTCGAGCGCGAACAGTGTTTTTTTTGAACCGCGGCCCTTCCCGGCGCAGGAACAGCCAGACTGCATTGTGTGAGACCTTAACCCCACGGGCAGCCAACTCCGCCTTCAGACCATGCAGCGTCAGGTGCGGCATCTGAGTGATCCGTTCGACGATGAAGGCGCGATGCGGATCAAGCACAGGCTTGCGGTGACCACCCATCTTGCCAGGCGCTACCGAGCCGGTCGTTCGATAACGCTGCGACCACTTCACAACCGAGACCGCAACACCAAACCGTGCCGCCACAGAACGGCAACTCTCACCCTTGGCAACCGCGGATACCGCACGCTTACGTAGATCGTTGGAAATTGGTCGGACCATGGGATGCTGCCTCCAGCCCAGCCAGCATCTTGAATCATATTCGCCCCAGATCCGGAATCCCTTCCGATTCAATAAATTCGTGAACCGCTCTAGACCAATTGGACGTCGGCCCGGAAGGTTAAGGAAGCGAGACCCCCAACGATCTGGTGGTGTTTCTGACGACGGAAGCCGAAGCCAAGGTGGGCGCCATTCCATCCCAAGGCGATGCCGGTGATCCTGGCCACGCCCGAGGAGGTCGAGATCTGGATAAATGCGCTCGCGGACAAAGCGCTGGAAGCTACGGTTGACGCCCCCATACGGGACGTCGCGCATCGTCGGCCGCGGGGTGAAGGAAGACCCTTCAGCCGCTTAGAGTGCTGACAAGGGCGCAGCCCAAGTGGCAGGCGCGACCGTCTACGCAAAAAGGAAAGGTGCGCCGATCTACCAACGGAAAGGCCCCGGCGCTGCCGGGGCCTTGACGTTCGATCGGGATATCTAATCAGTACTTCGCGACGACTGGACCGGTCCAGTTGAAGCGGTAGACCAGCGAGGTGCTGATGGTCTGGACGAAGGGCTTAAAGGTGATATCGCGGCCGTTCGATACGTTGCCGACGTCAGTCAGCTCGGAGATCGCCTTCTTGTCGTAGTAGGCCGCGCGGTATTCGGTCTTCATGAACCAGCCGGGGGCCGAGATGCCGAAGATGTTCAGGTTGTTCTCGACGCCACCGCCGACGAACCAGCCGCCGCGATCGAAGCTGTTGGTGTGCAGGCCGCTCGGGAGGGCGGTCGCGGTGTTGAACAGCGTCGTGCCCTTCCAGTGCGAGTTGGTGTAACCGGCGTTCACGTAAGACAGGACGTTCGGAGCGACCAGATAACCGAGGCGAGCACCAGCAGCCCAAGAATAGTCGTTCTTGATGGTGCCAGCGAGGAACGGACCCTGATCCTGGATTGTGCCCTTCAGGCTGCCGAACTGACCGTCGGCGAACACACCGGCAACCCAAGTGCCGGCGAACTGCCAGTCATAGCCGGCACCCACCGTGCCAAACCAACCATCCCCACCCTGCCTCTGGTTGAAGCCGAGGATCGGAGCGCCGGTCACCGTGGACTGAACGCCGGTGTCAGCCGACCAGATGCCGCCGCCGCCGCCGCCGAAGATGTAGAAGCCGGTCCAGCTGGCGACCGGGGCCACCATCGGAGCCTTCGCGTAGGGACGTGCACCCAGGTCAGCCGCGGAGGCCGAACCGGTCATTGCGGCAACCGCGGCTAAAGCGAGCAATGTCTTCTTCATCTTCAAGTCCCCAAATGATGGCGTCAATCTCTGAAGGTAATCTAGACGCCTCCGCCAGAAATGCTGTAGCTCGGCAGCCACAGTGACGGACAAACCCCTCGTGATGTCAGTCGGCAACAAGTCAGTTCTTAACAAGATCCTCCGCGACAACCCAGCGGAAATATCGACCTATCTAACTGAAAAATTTAGAGAAAACAACCCAGAAAGCGCAAGGAAAGCGCTTAACGTGGTCATGCATGCACAGAACGTGCAAATCTTGGCCCGGGACGCCGGCTTGCGGCGAGATGCGCTCTACAGGACCTTTGGGGGCCGAATCGACCCGCACCTGAGCCGCACTCTCAAGCTTTTTGGGGCACTGAACGTAAAGGCCCGTATTGTGCCGGAAACCGACAGCTCCGAGGCGATTGCGGCAAGCCTGAGCGAAGCATTCGATCGCGAGAAGCCGGCAATGGCAATCCTCGGATTGAGCGAAGTCGTCAAATCTGAGAACGTTAGTGCTCTAGCACTCAGGCTCGGGATTATGCGGACAACGGTCTACAAAACTTTTGGAGGGACCGTCGATCCGCAACTGCACCGTGTCCTAAACCTCTTCGCTGCTTTGAAGGTGAGATTGACCATTGAACCCACGACACGACCAAAGATCAGGGCGCCGCGCCCCAAGCTAGGCCGGCCGCCAAAAGTCCAATTGTCCGATTCAGTCGACGGTTAGCGGAGCTCCCTATCAGGCCTAGCTTAACCTGCACGGAATGGCTGGCACCGGGATGGGTTCATTAAGCAAGAATTTCGGCTTCCACTGCAGAACTGGTATGTGAGCTGCTGCCGGTTTGATGGACACCGGGTTAAGCTAATCCCACCTTGCGCTCGAACTCAACCGGGCTGAGACAGCTGATGGTCGAGTGCCTGCGGGTGG